>NZ_JSWE01000115.1 GCF_000815465.1 Candidatus Jidaibacter acanthamoeba
AAGCGCTATGTGATCTTTGTTTATTATAATATTCTTCCCATACTTTAAGTTTATCTGGGAGATCACTAGCATTAGGATTAATACTTGTATAAAACTCATCTAAATCTGTACGTTGTGATCTCTCTACCTTCCCATTTAAGTGTGGAGAGAAAGCTTTTATAGGTCGAAATTTAATCTTTTTTTCTTTTAGGTAATCCTGGACTAAATAAGCAAAAAACTCTTGCCCACGATCTGTTTGAATACGTTGTATTGGAAATGGCATGTGCTTTATTACACACTCTAAAAAGTTAACAGTATTTAAGGACGTACGCCTTTTATATATTCCTAATATTTTATATCTTGTACAATCATCAATCGCTGTATACTGGTAAACCCCTTGAGCTATTTTACAAACATCCATCTGCACCCGTTCTCCGGGTATTTTACAATTATATCGCTTAACTTGTTTACGATAATGACGTTTTAGTTGTAGGTAACCTACTTCATGCTTCTTTAAGACTTTGTGTATAGTAGCTACAGATAATGATATTTCATGCAATCGTTTTAACTCACTTTGTATCCTTCTTACTCCTAACTTCCTTTCTTTCCTTAAAGTAAGAATAATTTCTTCGTTTATCTCATCCCTCTTTTGTAATGGCGAATTTTTAGGCCTAGTACTTATATTTTTCAACCCTTCCATCCCTCTTTCTTTATAGCGTTTACTCCATTTTCTTAGCGTAAACCTTGAAATCCCAAAGTGCTGGCATACTTCCTTCGCATCCCCTAGTTCTTCATATAGTTTGATCCATTTAAGACGGTTTTTTACTTTGGTATCCATTTTCCAATTTGAATAGTTATTACCACATACAGATATCCTAACAACCTAAAGTAACACTGTAAAAAGGTTTATTTCTTACCTTTATATACTCATCTATTTACTAAAAGTCACAACTTCTGCTGACATCTGAGTGGTAATGTTCTATATGAATCACACAGGTAATGCAACAAGAGTATTTTATAATTTCAGCTTATCATTCTCTTTATAAAAATTTCTAATTGATCTTATTATCCTTTCCTCAGAGTTTTGAACGAGGTCATTGACCTATTCGTGAGAAATAACCTCAACCTCTCCCCTTTTTATATTATTAGTTACCCCTTATTGCTCTTTGCTCTATATCAGCGCCCTGCTCTACTCTAATTTTCTCTCTAAAAGATAAGCTTTTGTTAATTACACCTAAGCTATTAGAGATCGGCATACCTACTCCTTCTGAACCTAATCTTTCAATAAAGCCATTTATAGGGCTCTGCTCCTTACTTAATACCTGCTGTAGATATAGCTTAACTGCTTTATCGTCTCCTAATATTTCTCTTAACTTCTGGAACTTCTTATAACTGTTTATATCAGTTCCTATCTCCATTAACTTATCTATTCCTTTAGTTCCATAGTTCTCATTAGCTACTTTCATTAACTCTTCTATCTTTTTATCATTTAGTATAGGGTTATTGTAACTTGCTGAATACACTGCACTTACTACGCAATCAATCATTTCTTTTGACAATCCTTTACTTTTTTCTATTTCTTCTTGTATATCCTTATTATTAATATTAATTTTTGGTTTTATAGCTTTAATTATAATATCATCTTCTATCATGTTTGCTAAAATAAAAGCCTCATTAAGTGTTTTTTCCATTATATTGTTGTGTTCTAACAATACTAACACCATTTCTCGATATCTAAGTTTAACTGCCTTACTTAAAGCATTATAACCACAATCAATTTGAGCATTTATATTAGCTCCTTCAGCAATTAACATTCTTACTAATTCTTTATCCCTTTGTTCAACTGCCTTACTTAAAGCATTATCACCATCAGTATTTTTAGCATTTATATTAGCTCCTTCAGCAATTAACATTTTTACTAATTCTTTATCCTTTTGATTAACTGCGATTATTAAAATACTGTTACCTTCTATATCAGTACTATTAATATCTACCCCGCCTTCTAATAAAATTTTTACTATATCTTTTTTTCCTAGCATAGATGCAAGCACTATAGCATCATCAAAATCAACTTTAATTTTTGTTTTAAAGTTAGATACTTCATGTAATAATTTTCTTAATAATTTATAATCATTATTTTTTACTCCCCACTTAAGAATATATCCAGTAACAAGCTTTAAGTTGAACTTGTAGCTTAGTTCCTTATTAATTTCCTTATTAGTATATATTTCTTCATTCTCTAAATTGCCTCCCTGAACATATAGTATTCTTGCTAATTCATAATAACTATGTTTGATAGCTAAATCTACTGGTGTCATATTATCGTTATTTTTCTTTTGAATATTTGCTCCGTATTCAGCTAGCAATAAGGCTATCTCTTTGTTGTCATTACAAGAAGCCATATGTAATGCAGTATTGCCATCTTGCCCTTGAAAGTCAATGTCAGCTCTAGCTTCCAATAGCATTTCAACTATTTCTTTGTAACCTTTCCCTGATGCAATGATTAAAGCGGTATTATTATGTTCGTTGGTTATGTTAATATCAGTCACTTTCTCTATGAGCATTTCAACTATCTTTTTATGTCTGTTTATAGAGGCTAAAAATACTATACGGTTTATATTGATTTCTTTTCTAAGTTTTCTCTCTTTTTCTAGCAAAATTTTTACAATTTCTATATGCCCATTAATAGTTGCTAACATTAATGCTGTATTACCATCCTGAGTATTGGAAATACTAGCCCCTGCATCCAGCAATATTTTGACTACCCTGGTATGCCCCTTTTCTGATGCAGCAATTAATGCAGTTCTGCCACGTAAATTTGAATAATAAGCATCTTCACTATCTACCTCCACCCAAGTTCTATTACCATCAGAAGTTAAATTATCAGGTCTATAAAAATAATTAATTTTATCATTAATATTCGCCCCTCTTCTAATAAGACTTTCTACTATTTCTTTATGCCCTCCCTCAGCTGCAAGCATAAGGGGAGTTATCCCATATTTATTGGCTGGATTTACATTAGTATGTTCATCTAATAACAGTAATGCTGTTAACTCTTTCATTCCATATGCTGCAGCAAACATTAAAGGATAAGAGTTTACAATACGACCAAAACCTAATTTATCACGGATGCGAACTTTTTTGTTTAATATATCTAATATCATATTATCATTTTGGCTAAGAATTGCTCCTTTTGCTTTTAAAATTGAAACTATTTTTTTATATTTTTGTTCTTGCTTAGATTCATATGATAATGCATATAAGATGGCAGTATTGCCATCTTTATCCCGTGCATTAATATCAATTTCTTTTTCAAGAAGGGTTTCTATGTCTTCTAATTTTCCCTTTTTCACTAAATTGATTAAATCTTGCGAGTTAATAAATATTTGGAGCATTGATGCTATTTCATTATATTTATTATTTCTTGCTAAGATTAATGCGTTATGTGCATCTCTTATTGGTTGATCTGAATTTATTTGATATAATAATATTAATTCTATTATCTCTTTACAATTTAATTTTGTAGCCCACATTAATGGGTTATAACCATTTTTATCTATTAAGTTAAGGTTTGCTTCATTTTCTAGTAATATTCTCACTATTTCTAAATGTTTATGTTTGACTGCCCATATTAAAGCAGTCTCTTTATTTGAATTACATACATCTATACTTGCTTTTTTCTCCAATAATATTTGGACTATTTCCAAATGATTATTTTTTGCTGCCCCCATTAAAGCAGTTTCTTTATTTGAATTCGATATATCCACACTTATTCCTGCTGTAATTAGAAGATTCACCAAATTAATGTTTCCTTCTTGGGCAGCTATAATTAAACTTCCATCTTTATTTAATATTCTTTTTAAATTTTCTAATTCTTTGGCCATTTTACTCTGATCAATTCCTTTATGGCCATCAAAAACTAAACTTTTCAATTTAGGACACCTAGAGATTAGCTTAAATAAAATTTCATAATCAATATATTCACAATGATTTATATTTAAAGTAACTAAAGAACTTAGTTTACTCTTGTTTTTACTTGTAAATATAACTTTCTTATTGCTACCTATATACAATGTTTCTATCTTTTCGCATCTACTAGCAATAATATCCAATGTATTATTGTTTAAATTAAGACAATTACTTATATCTAACCAAAGCAAATCAGGAGAATAATATAATATATAATCTAAGTCTTTATCTGTTAAAGCTAAACAATTACTTAAATTCAATTTGCTGAAAGATAACTTTTGCTGTTTAATAAACTCTAATATAGCTTTCTGTTTTTCTAAAATCTCCCCTTCTTCTATTGAACCTATCTCTGTCTCTTTATTTCTTGTATGGGTTATTTTGATAATAGCCTCAAATATATTATCTATAAAAGGTCCTTTTAATTCAGTATTTCTCCCATTAATTACCATTTCTTTTAGCTGTATAGGCAACTTCTTAAATTGCTTATCTTCTCCACTTATAACTTCTTCCCTAATTCCTTTTAGCTTTCTTAATTGATTAATTACCTCATCTAGCTTCTCTAAAGCCTGTTTAGGTGTGCATTTACTCTTTTCCTTCATCTGTTTAGGACTTGGAATTTTTTGTAATACTGATCCTAAATATTTTGATTTTGTTGAAGAAACTTTTCTCGGTTCTATAGGGCTACCTTTATTCAATTCTTCGTATTGTCCTTCCGATAACTTATCAAACTTTTCCCTTGTAGTAGTTAAACTGTCATTTGTTAAAACCTTGTTATATTCTGCAGCTACTATTATATCTATATTATTTAACAATCTTACATACCTATAGTCCGAGTCATGTTCAAGTAAGCAGTCTTGTAGTTGCATAATTCTGTAGCAAATATTCACTCCCAACTGCTCATCTAATAACATCGGTATTGTTACACCCAACTTTTGCTCCTCTCCTTGCTTGTTAACTACTTCATGTTCTTGGATTAAATTACCTTCGAATAACTTGCGATTCTCATCATCTCTTGCTTTTATTTTCACCAACCATTGACGCAGCATTTGAGGAGTTAATTTTTTTATCTTTTGTTTTACGGCTTCAACAATGCTACTTTCCATTTTTTCTTTCGAGCAATACACCACAGATTTATGTATAAACTGTTTCCAAAATACCATATCAACTTTATAAACATCCTGTAAAAACCCATGGTCATTATCAATGCAAAATAACCTACTTTTTATCTCACCTTCAGGGCTTCTGGTATTAGATTTTATATTATTACCGAATTGATCATCCTCAGGATTAGTAAATAATGTGCGAACAAATGCTAAGCCGTAACTCTCTTCATCTATCTTTTCTAAGCTTTCTAACTTTTCACTTAATTTTTCCCCTATTACCGTTCTACTTATTAATACCGGTATAGTTTTGCCATCTATGGTCATTTTAGCAAGTATACTAAATGGTGTCGTGGTGTATCCTAATAGTAAATGTGATAATGAACTTACCGCATATTCTATGCCCGGTGCCTCAGGTAATTGTTTAATATGATAATATTCACCATTGTGATATATCATTCTTACATCTCTTCTTCCTTCAATTTCCTGGTTCTCAGGTTTAAGATATTCTCTTATCACTTCTTCTTTTAAGTATATCTTCTCTACTTTATTATTAATAATTAACTCTAAACAAATTTCGCCTTCACTGTCTTTACTAGTTTCTTGGTTTACTCCTAAATCAAGTATGGTATTTTGCCATGCTTCCTCGGTTATATCCAATGATATCTCGGCAGCTTTCTCATAATACCAATTTGCTTTTTCAGCATATAATATATCTCGCGTCTCATGATATTTCTCAATCAACTGTTTTGATTTTAATATCATTATATTTGCTACTTTTTCAGAATCTTTATTCCTCTTAAGTGTTTCTATTTCCGTTTCTTGTTGATTACCATCCGTTAGACTTCTTGCTATACTCTGTGCCCTGTTATACATAGGCTGCATTATGTTTTCATACAATGTTCTAAGCATTGCCGCTTCATCATTACTTAATATATAATCTTCTTTAACTCCCGTACTTTCTAGATATACTTCTTCCTTATTACCTCTATAATTTAAGTGGACCTTCATCCTTAAAGTCTGCGCAAACCTTATCCATTCTTTCATACCCTCCCCTTCACTATTGCTAAAATAACCCCTTTCCGTTAATCTATCTACCTTTTGCAGACTAACAGATAAATCACTATTATCTTCATCAATCAATATCCCCTCATACATGCATAGCCTATTTGCCAGTAATACCGGAAACCTAAGTAAATTATCTTTTACGTCAATCCCTTCATCTTTTTCATTATCTGAGTTTTCATCAGCCAATCTTCTTATAACTTTATTTGCTTCTAGTTTAAACCTCAACGTGTCATCAATTATCCATTGAGAGAGAACCTTAGCTATACTTTCCTGTGGAATTTCTCTAATTCTTTTCCTATATTCAAAAAATAACTCCTTACTGTTTTCCTCAGCATATACTATGCATATGTCTTGTTGAATCGCCGCATCGACTGAAAATACACTAGCAGTATTTTCATCTAAAACTCCCTCCCAGTAATTAGCGCTTAGTTCATCAACCGTCCCTACGAGATTTCTTTTGCCATCATTCTTATAAGGGAAGTGAGTAGAATCAAAACTAAGCCCGACTTTTATTTTACTTAATATACTTTTATCTTCTAATGATATATGGGTTTCTCCTAACAATATTATCTTTATCTTTATTACTTCCGTTAATGCTCTGAAATATTGATCTATCCCCTCCTTATCAGCTCCTGATAAAACTTTTTCTTTGCTATCTTTTTGTTCATCATAAATTATCATCAATTCTATATCGGAATATGAGCATAGCTCCTTTCTGGCTAACGAACCTAGGCCTAAAACTACACATTTATATTTACTTGGTCCTAAACATTTTACCGCATCTTTTACTATATTACTTATCAACTTTATCAAGGCGGTATTAAAGCTCTCTCCCAAACCTTCTTCATTATTTACCAATTTATCTCTACTTTCGTTCCTGATTTGCCTTAGTATTTCTTTATATTCTTTACCTTCATATTTAATCGGGTTAATGTTATTTATCCCTTCGCCAATTATAACTTGGCTGTACTTTTCCAAAACCTTTAAATATTCATCTAATATTTCTGTTCTAGGCAGATAGTTTTTACCCGCAAGTTCATCTAGCTTTTCTATAATTACCCCATAAATTTCTGTAGCTCTTGTAATTTCCTTATATACATAATAAGTATCGGCTATTCCCTCTAAATGGTTAATTATCCTTAATGCATCAATATCTTTATCCTGATTATATATATTTATGCGACATTTTATTTTCTCAATCTTTACGATATCTAATACGGAATCTACTTCAATTAATGGAAACCTATTCCTTAAATCATCAGATAATATTATACTCTCATATAATGCAGATTCCTTATATTGCTTCAATTTAAAGTAACATTTAGAAATATTATCTAATAATTCCCTACACTCTTCCGTATTTTTTATATCTATAAAATATTCTAAAACAATATTATAATATTTAAGTGCTTCGGCATATTCTTCACTTTTTTTGCAATCATCTCCTTCTTTACAAAGATTTTCACATAGCCTAATCAGATCCTCATTCTTTTTTCTTTCATGTAATCTCTTTAATCTTCTCCTAGTTGTAGATAGATCAAGTTGATAATCTCTTTCTTTCTTAGGCTCTTCCTCGATCTCTTTATATTTATTACATCCAATTACTCTTTCATGTAATGTGGTTATCTTCTTCTCTATTTCATCTTCAAATTTCCAATGTTCCTGAACTCTATCTATTATTTCTAAGAATTGTTCAACTTTTTTTATATTCTTATAATCTTTATTGCTAAGAATTTCTTCTGCTTTATCTAATAATCTTAAAACAGAGATACTTAGCTTGTCGTTATTTTCTTTCACTTTAGAATCTTTCATTTTTTTCCTTAAAAAAGTTTCAAATATATGCTGAATCCTTACAGACCCCTCTTTGTAGTAACCCAGTTTTCATAATTACTTTTTCTATGTTCACAGCAACAATGGTAACATCATCCCCTATTGCTTTAGGGTTATCTCTTTCTTCACTGTTGTCTTTACTTTCTATTTTCTCTTTAACGCATTCAAGTAACCAGTTTTTAATTTCTTCGGCGCTATTTAATTCTCCTTGAAATGCCTTATTGATTTCTTGCGTGTTTATGCTTTCCATAAATACATTGGCCGCTTCCCTCCCAAATGATTCGTAATTTCCTAATTCCTCTTGACGCACGAAGCCTTCAGGCAGCATATCAAATACTCCATCGGTAAGCCCTATTACTATACTCCCTTCAGGTAGTGCTTGATCAAAAACTACAAAGCATAGCTTATCTTGTTCTATTATGTCCTCTTCATAATTCCAGAATTCAGGTCCTCCTATAAGCCTGATCGACGGTGCTACATTCCTAAAACCTTCTTCTTTGGAATATGCTATTAGCATCTGATCACCAACTGAAAACCCAGTCACTCTAATCCTTCCGTCTCCATCAATCTTTGCTGCATAGCTCGTTATCCCGGCATGCTCAAAATTATGTCTAGGCCTTCTCTTAGACATTGAAAGTACTATTTCCTTCATCGTTTTATGCAATACCGTATCTTGATATTCAGAAGTGGGTTCACTGCTACCGGTTACAGGCCGATAAAGATTAGGAGAAAAGCTATAACCTTTTTCTTCTTCGCTCAATTGGTTTTCTTTCCAATACTTATTTATAGCTTGTGCAAGCTCCCTATTGGCAAGCTTACATCCTAAATTCGCTATATCCGTTATTTGCCTATTCTGTTGTTCATCAGACCCATGCATATGGCCATCCGCAATTGAAGAAATTAGTATTCCTTCTTCTCTTAAAATCTTTAAATCCACCCTCGCTGTATCAAGTATGGTTTCCCTCCCTAGTGGCTTCTTATATTTATTTTTTGTGTCTAGTTTTCTAAAAGTACTCCCAGTAGCATAAGCTATTCTATCTTCGCCAAGTCCTAATCCTTCTTGATCTATAAATTCCATCCCTTCCTGGATTTGGGGGTCTTTTATCTTTAATAACCTTACCTTCCCGTTTGCTAATCTACCTACAAAGCTATCTATTCTTTTATTGTATCCTGCTTTTATCTTGTTTTCTTCCTCGCTTTTAAAAGCAAAAATTTGTTTTGCTTTTAAAAGTATATTCGGAGCACATTCGGTATTCACTAATTTTCCTTTTATTTCCTGCCTTATACTCTCTTGTAGTGATTGGGATAATTGATTTTCACTTATCATAAATATCACATCCCATGCTAAATCAAATAAAAACGATCTTTGTTCTTTTGATACCTCAGGACGAAAAATAGTTAATCCATATAAAAACTTTAACTGCCTAACCTGTCTCTCTGATATTATCCTCCTATCTGCTGTATCTTCCCATAGCAGCCCGTTGCTACTTAAAATATCTAAAACTATTTTCCTTTGGATATCTTTATCATCAACTTCTAGGATTTGATCTATTCCTAAAAACTCACCTTGTTTCGCCGATACAGCTTGCTTCATAACACCCTCTTCAAACTTGTTGACTAAAGCTTTATTTAAATCGCTTGGGTAATATTTTGTAATTCTCTGCTATGCTTAACTTTCTCAGTAAATGATCGATTCTCCCCTAAACAATACTTAATTGCTCGCTCATCACCTACTATTGTTCTTAAGCTTTGGAACTTCTTATAACTGTTTATATCAGTTCCTATCTCCATTAACTTATCTATTCCTTTAGTTCCATAGTTCTCATTAGCTACTTTCATTAACTCTTCTATCTTTTTATCATTTAGTATAGGGTTATTGTAACTTGCTGAATACACTGCACTTACTATGCAGTCTTTATTATCTTTCTTATTAGGTCGGCTTCTAGTATTAGAAGAAGAAGTCCTTATATTACCCGTACTTTCTCTTCTTTGGCTTTCCGGGTTAGCAACCCGATTACTAGCCGCCGGAATATCAATACTTTCACTTACAGAGCTATTTATACATATATTCTCTACCCATTGCTTATATATCATAACTTGATTATAAGCTTTCCTTAATTCTTCTATAGAATAAACCTTACTTTCTTTCTGCTTATCATTTTTATCTTCTTTCCATACACGATTATTTTCTACTATATCAAATATCATGCTTATATATAGTGGCTCTAAATTAGATATCGCTTCCAGTTGCTTATCACTTAACAATTCCAGTTTAGCTGTATCAATCTTACCTCGTAATAATCTGGTATTTGTCTCTTCTACTTTAACCCTTCTTTCTTCTACATTACCTAAACCTATACCCGCCATCTCAGCATACCGCCTTGCATCATTCCTTCTTAATATCCTCATATTTTGATTATGCAGTTGCTCGCTAAACTCACCAATCGTATATGCATGCATATTTGTCTTAGTAAATGATTCATTCGGTTCGTTAGTATTTGCATAATCAGCTATATTACTAAATACGATAGGTCCGCAATCATAACCATTTAACCCCCTACCTTGCTGGTCTATTACTTTTTCTACTTCCTCTACTGCTATCTCTATTCCTCCGCATAGATTACCAATGATCTCTCTTATTGCTTGCTTAATCGAGCTCTTCATTTCTTCTGAAAATCCATTCTTACCATATGGATCATCCCATAATATGCTTATCTTATCTTCTTCATGTATAGTTATCCTAATCGCTCTCCAGTGTATTCCGTCAATTAGTGGAATTACCAGCAGCTTAGTTGTATTATTCCATCCTTTAATCCCATTATACTGCCCTGCAAGCCTTCTTATATCATCCTCAAAATATTCCCTGAAGTTAAAAATATGGTAAGGATTAGTTATAAATACTCCTTCTCTGTTCTCCCTATAAGCGCTATACTCTTCCCCCTCATTAACCATATTATCGTAACTTAGCTTAGCCTTTCTTATATGCATTAATAGCCTAAATCCGTCGCTAACGCTATACCAGTACCTGTCATGCCCGTCTACCAATAAGTTCCTATCATCTCCATTAGCATTAGCTGTCAATAGATCTTCTGCCTCATTTTGTTCTTTTCTGTCCTCATATTCTTTCTCTTTACCTTTATCTTTTCTTTTATACGGGTTCACCACTTCCACTAATCCTTCTATCTCATCAAGCGGAACTACCCTCTCTTCTATCTCACTTTCTTCTAATATCTTTATTTTATATCCTTTCTCTTTTGCTATCTCATAGGCCTTCTTACCTTCTTTGTTCTTTATATTCTTAAACCCTTCCAGTATTATTTCTACTAACTCTTCATTACCCTCCTCAACTGCATAATGTAAAACCGCATTCCCTCTATTATCCTTATGTCCTAAATCAGCTTCACTTTCTATCAACCTCTTAGCTACCCTACAAATATCAACCTTTTCTCTATCAATCATCCTTATAGCGTAGAGTAACGCATTTTCCTTTAACCACCCATAAGTTATATTAGGATCAGCTCCGTTATCTAATAGTATACCTATTATTCTTTCTTGGTTCTTACTTATAGCTTTAAACAGTAAAGGCTCTTTACTATTATCATTTAGCCCTAATCCTTTGCTTTCTTTATACTTCATAAGTAATTCAACTACTTCCGCATTCCCTAACTCACATGCAATTTCTATCCCTCTTGCTCCTTCTACTTCTACATTAATGTTTACTTGATACTTTTCTATTAAGTCTTTTACAATCTCTGCCCAATTGTACTTGCAACATAAGTACAATAACTGAGCCTTTATTTCATTTGCTACATTACTTGCTTCTAATATATGTAAGATTGAATTTAAGTCCCGAAGTGCTACCATACTTTCTAAGTCAAGCTTCGCTCCTGCATTCCTTAGCATACGCGCTATTTGTAGATTACCTCTGCTCACTGCTATCTGTATCGGTGTTTTTTTTCCTACCGCACTATTTATATTAAATCTTTCTCTGATTAAATATCCGACTATCTCCGCTCTTCCTTCTTCACAAGCTATATGCAATATGTTGCTTCCATAGGCATCTTCTTTAGTTAAATCCACTCCTTTCTTTCTTAGCAATTCTAATACATCTACCCTGCCCTCTCTTACTGCCGTATGTACTGCTCCTCCTCTTATATCTTGGCTTATTACTTCAAGCTCCTCCTTATTAAAACTTTCTATCTTGCCTATGTTTCCTAACTTTATTGCACTATGTATATTAAGCTCAGCTCCCTTACTCATTAAGTATTCCACTATCTGCTTTATATTATCCGGTTGCTCTCCATGCAGTAATCCTTCTATTATCTTCCAACCGGCTTCAGTCCTAGCGTTAATATCCGCTCTGTTTTCAACTAATAATTTTACTATTCCAAGCCATCCGTGATATCCGGCTACCATCAATGCTGTTCTCCCCATTTCATTTGCTACATTAACTTCAGCTCCGTTTTCAATTAGCTTTTCTGCTACCTCTAACTGTCCGCTAACACATGCGTGCATCAATGCCGTCATTCCTTCTCTATCCCTTGCATTTACATCAGCACCTTGTTCTATTAAATAAGCAATTAACTCTAACCTTCCATTCATTATCCTTTCATCATTGCTTAACTCAGCAGCACATATATTCATGAGTAGCGTTCGCTCACCTTGGCTCAATACTTTAACATCCGCCCCCCTCTCCATAAGTAGTTTAACAACATCATATCTTCCTGCTTCGCATGCATACACCAATGCTGTCTTATTATATTCTCCGCTTGTGTTTATATTCGATCCCTTGCTTAATGATT
>NZ_JSWE01000116.1 GCF_000815465.1 Candidatus Jidaibacter acanthamoeba
ACTAAATACAACTCACAAATGTTATATACTTGACTCCATACACGGTATCACTACCCTTTTAAGCGTATTTTTAAAACTAAAAGTGAGGTGAAAAGTGCTATATTTGAATACATAGAAGCTTTCTATAATGGAAAACGTAGACATTCTACTTTAAATTATTGCTCTCCTAACGTTTTTGAGCAATATTACTACAAAGTTGCTTAACTACCTCTCCACTATAACGGGATAAGATCACCCAAACACTTTGCACATTTCTCTTATACTATATTTGTGCGCCTCCCTCTCTATAAATGCATATTTTACTTTAGCGGATCGGCAAAATATGCTAGCGTCTTTTTTAATATGTCTCTCTCCCTCTTTACTCTCTCCAGCTCCTTCTGTAATCCTTTTAATTTTGCTTCTTCAGGATTAAGCTGCCCTTTGCTGGGAAATGCTATATCTTTATCTCCTTTATTGCTTAGTACCTGCTTCCATTTAGCTATGGTACTTTTACTGATCCCTAGACCCTCCGCTGCTTGACTGAGGCTATATCCTTCTTCAGTTACTAGCTTTATTGCTTCTACTTTAAATTCTTTTGTATAATTCCTTCTTCTTTCTTTTCTCTGATTAGTTATTTCTTTTTTATCAGAGTTCCTTTCCTCCTTCTCTACTTTTTCGGGATAACATCACTTCTTGTTATTTATACTTTATTGAAGCATGAGTGTAGAAGATAATTTATTCAATACTCGAGAAGCAAAAGTATCTTGATTAAATATCTTGAGATGCTCTTCGGGAATATAAGCTTTAAGTAATGCATCAGTCTTATCGTTAAACACTACTAAATTCAAATGTGCAATCGATGTACAGAATAGTAACGGGAAATAACCAATATTGAATATGGCAGTAGTAGCTATAAAGAAAGCTGTAGTAGAACCAAGTTTTATTATATTCTCCCCTAGCTGATTAATATCAATACTACTTTTGAAATCTTGTTCTACTGCTTGAGCAAGCGGGTTACTGTAATCATCAAAATTTGCAGAATATCTGTCGCGAAAACTCTTCAAGCATTCGTCAATGTTTTTGGCAGATCGGTAGACGTTTAAAGCTCCGAGAATTATTGTACCAACTGCAAGTGCAGGATATAAATAAGTTGTAGAGTAAGAACTTAGTAACTCAGATGAAATTATTCCAAGGTTGTTAACTTCAAGTAAAGCTAAAGCTGCAAAACTCAGATGGCTTGCATTCTTAAGGCTAATAATATTATTTCTCATTTTAAAAATTAATTAGTTGATTTAAGCAAATTATATATAATAAAAATGAATATATCAAATAAAATGCTGTTAAATATTTGTTAAATCTAATATACCAACCTTTTTATGGTGGCTGTTTATGAGTCGGGTTTGAAATGATTTGGGGGAATGATTTGAACCTGAATAAGGGTGTCAAATGTTCTGATGCGGCAGTAGAAATGCTAAAATGTAGAAGCTTTCTATAATGTAGACATTCTACTTTAAATTATTGCTCTCCTAACGTTTTTGAGCAATATTACTACAAAGTTGCTTAACTACCTCTCCACTATAACGGGATAAGATCAATAGTGTATTTAAATTTGAGTATACAAAGTTAAAAAAATGAAAAAATGCAATGTGCAAATATTTTTAATAGGTTATTTGCCTTTATAGGGGATGTAACATGTGTTACAGTCCTTATAAAAAATATATTAACACCTTTAGTAGCATATATCATGCCTAAGATGAGCCATCTTCAGTATAAAAAATTATGGTAGCATATGAGAAAAAAAGTTACTACCCATATAAAAAAATCTAACCGATCAAATAATATAATTACATATGAAATAGAAAAGGGACAGGAAGAAAAAATTTATAGGGTTAATGAAGAAATAGCAACATTGTTAACTATTGATTTTTCAATGGCAAATTCTAATTTGAAAAATAGTTTCAAAGAAGCTTTATCTGAGCTTAATGCATTTACTCAAGATAAAATTCGGTTGCCTCAAAAAATTGGTTTATCTGAAGAAGAAAATACTAAGTTCGATTTATACCGTTTAGAATACATTAGCCAAGCTCTTAATATACTTATAAAATATTTTGGTGAAGGTAAAAGCTTATTTAAATCAGGTTACAAACCAATATCTATTAGCATAGATGAAGGTATTTACCTTAACTATAGCAGGACTATTTTATATAATATCACTAAAACTATAGATAGTCTTTCAGGCCGGTGCCGAGGAGAGTATGAATTTTTACTAGCTTCTGGCTCGAGGTGGAAAGCATTAGAGGCTTTAGGTGGTTTAATGGTTCCTAAATCTGGACAAGATTTCATTTTAAATTTATTTGAGTATGACAAACTTACTGAAGAAATAAAAGCATCCCTTTATGCTGAAATAAAATTTAGCGATCGAATAATAGAAGCAGCTATTCCAGATATTATTAATAATGACTTACCAAAATTAAGAAAAGTAATAAATAATATATACTTATTAACAAAACAAGGAAAAAGCATTTGTTTAAAAGAAGTAACTTCTGTTGAACTTCCTGCCATAAAAGCCTTAACTCTAAGAATTACTGATACTTTCACTTTAATGAAATTATTACAACATTGTCTAAGTCATTTTCAAGAAATTCAGAAAAAAACATTAGTTAATGCAATGAAGTTACCATCATTTAGCCTTAGCTCCATGAATAAAAGCCAAATTAAAGAATCTTCAATTGATAATAATGATACCTATATAAACTTATCCACTAAGCAGGGTCTGCATGCTGCCCTACGAAGACTACAAAAAATAGGAGAATTACTTACAAATAAAAATCTCTCATCACAATTAAAGCAATTAGATCCCTTAACAGATTGGGATGCTTTTATAAACATTAGGAATAGTATTACTCACCAATATAAGGAAGATTTAAAAGCAAGGATAAATAACAAGCTATTAAAAGATAGCGAGTTCTTTGAAAGTATATTAACTATAGAGATGGAAGAGCTTTATATAAGAATTATTAATCTTATAGTTATTAGAGCTCAACAGTTTCCAAAATGCTCCCCTTTTAATCCTATGGAATTTTGGAATAACCTTTATCATTATAAAAATAATAATTTAAATCAATATGATACAAGTATATCTAAAGAAGATAGAAACATATTTTTAAAAACCCTTTTAGATACTAATGCTCCTTTTGAAATTAGAAAAGAATGGATCAATATATTTATCAATATATCCGCAGGGAGATATACAAAAGAGCCTAATAGAATTTACTTAAAGTACTTGCTAATCTCACGTAATAATGAGCCCTTATATCTTCAATGTAAACAAATAGCTGAAAAGGTCATAAACTTAATTCGTGAGAATACTTCTAAAACAAAAATAAAAAAAACTAAAATTGATGATTCTAAAGAAGCAATTGTAAAACGCAAAGAGATTAAAAGAGAAAAAAAAGAGCATGATCGTATTAGTAAATTGCAAGGATTAGATGTAATAAGAAAATTATCATTGGAATTGATGTGGAGTTCAGAAAAATCCCTATTAAGCAGAGAGCAACATATTGATTCTGCTGTAGAGGCAATAACTAATATTAAAGAATTTATTGAACAAAACGATTTTATTGCAACAAATTTTCATTATGAAGATTTCAACGCATGGGTAGAAGCATTGGGTCAGGAAAATATTGAATTATTTATTGAGAAATATTATATTTTATTAAGATTAAACCCTGAATTGTCTGATGCTATAGAATATAATGCAGGACAACTATTAAAATTCTTAGAACAAATAAAAGATTATCCAGAAGTTAAGTGTTATGAATATCTATTTAAGAGATTTGATCTGCTAAGGCGCACAAGGAACTATATCGAACATGGTAACTTTCTACAAGATAACCCACCTAGAGTTCCTGATAAGTACCCTCTTACTCATACTAGACAGTATGAGATTGGTATGATTATGTTAGTACTAATTTTTGAATTATTACCTGCATTAAAATTAATAAAAGAACAAGTCGCCATAAATTCTCAAGTACCTGAAGAAACCCTTCATTTAATAAATAATGATGAGCCAACTCCTACCTTACATATACAGGATAAAGATCAATCACCTTTACATATGGCACAATCTACTCTTAACTTACAGAGCCAATACTTAAAAATATTTGAATATAACGTTATTCATAATGGAACATTAGAGCAAAAGGTAGATAATAGTTTTTTTTTAGTAGGGGGCTTAAATAAGCTTGCACCAAAGATATTTTATAATGTTGCTAAGCTAATTAACATTATTACTCCATTATCACAATCCATAAGAAGAGGAATAGAGCAACATCCTCCGTTTAATATTAAGAAAGAAGATGATTACTTTTCTTACCTGTCTTCGGAACTAATGACACGTATTATTATGTATTTGCCGGAAAGTAATAGTTTTCATCACGTGAATATTGAAAGTTTATTGGAAAATCTAAAAGAGGTTAGAATACCGAATAGAAACCATGTAAATGAATTATTAAAGTCAAAGCCTGCTTTTGAGAATGGTATGTAGTTAAAAACTAAATACAACCCCCAATTGTTATATACTTGCCTCCATACATGGTATCACTACCATTCTTTTCAGGATCTTGACAAAGCCTTCCTTCTTCATGATGATGCCAGGTATAATTATTAGGTGTGTCTTTAAATCCTGCTGCTAAGTTTGCCTGAGGTCGCAGCCCCTCAAGCCTTTTCATCATAGAACACAACCTCTCCATCCTGATATTCGCCTACTGGCTTTACATCTATACATATGTCAAAATCGGCTGCTTGAGTTTTAATAAAATCTGCAAATTCCTCTCCGCTAATTGATCCAAACCATTGCCACATTTGCCTGTTTAAACTCACAATCATTTCTTTATTCATCTTGTTCAGCTTTATATACTCTTCAGTGCATTGCGGCAGAAGACCATCAAAATCCTCCAAAGTTATATCTTCACTCATATACTGTTCTACTTTTCTGATCATCTCTTTTAGATGGTCAACAACACAGAGATAATATATGCACTTAATCAGTTCTTCTTGATTGAATTCATGATAATTCAAATAATCAGGGCAATTAATATCTACCTCGTTATCGCAGTACACTTCATTAATAACATTTTCTTTAAATTCTATAGCCTGGCCTTTAATAAATCCTATTTTTTCTTCTTCTGGTTCTGCCGTTACTCTCCAATGTACTTTATCATATAGGTCGCTTATCATCATGCGATTTAAGGGGCCAAGATTCAATTGCTCACCTGTGAGTGCTGGTAGCATGTTATCATGTAA
>NZ_JSWE01000117.1 GCF_000815465.1 Candidatus Jidaibacter acanthamoeba
AATCATTAAGCAAGGGATCGAATATAAACACAAGCGGAGAATATAATAAGACAGCTTTGGTTTATGCATGTGAAGCAGGCAGATATGAGGTTGTTAAACTACTTATAGAGAGGGGGGCTGATGTTAAGGTATTGAGCCAAGGTGAGCGAACTTTACTTATGAATATATGTGCTGCTCAACAAAGTAATGATGAAGGAGTAAGTGAAGGAAGATTAAAGCTGATTGGGTATTTGATAGAACAAGGTGCTGAGGTAAATGCTAAAGACAGGGAAGGTATGACGGCACTGATGCATGCGTGCATTAGTGGGCAGTTAGATATAGCTGAGGTATTAGTTAGGAGAGAGGCTAACGTTAATGTAGCAAATGCAATAGGAAGGACTGCTTTAATGATAGCCGGATATTATGGTCGGTTGGATATAGTCAAATTATTAGTTGAAAACGGAGCGGATATTAACGCGAAGACTGAAGCAGGTTGGAAGATAATAGAGGGGTTATTACACGGTGAGCAGCCTGAAAATATAAAACAAATAGTAGAATATTTAATAAGTAAAGGAGCTAAATTAGATATACATAGTGCAATAAAATTAGGAGATATAAATAAGATAGATGCTTTTAATAAAAAAGAACTTGAAGTAGTTAATCAGGATGAGAGAGGAGGAGCAATACATGCAGCAGTAAGAGCAGGCAGGGTGGATATATTGGAAATATTAAGGAAGAAGGGATTAAACTTAAATCAAATAGATGTATATGGGCGAAATGCACTTCATATAGCCTGTGAAGTAGGAAAAGTTGATATAGTACGGTATTTGGTCAGAGAAGGACTTGATATAAATGCGATTTATAATAAGCAAACACCGATACAGATAGTAGTGAGTAGAGGCAATCTACAAATGGCACGTATGCTAAGGAATGCAGGAGCTAAACTTGATTTAGAGAGTATGGTAGCATTGTATGATAAGCACTCTATATCACATTTTTTAGAAGGCTATAATGTAGATTATGAAACTAAGGATAAATTATTATATTTATGTTACAAATATAATCGTGTGGAAATAGCAAAACAATTAATTGAAGATCATAAGATTAACATTAATGTAGAAATAGAAGGAGTAAGAGGGATCGATATAGCATGCGAGTTAGGAAATGCAGAGATAGTTGAGCTATTGATGAAGTATAAGGGAAGTAATGGATTCGACATCAATGATAATAGTGAAGAGCCTTTATTATTTAAAGCAATAAGTAACAATAGAGAAAGGGTAATAGATATATTACTAAGTAATGGAGCTAATCCTAATGTTATCCATGGATGGCTGAAAGAAGATGTCTTACTTTATGCGATAAGGATGATTAATAGAAACAAAATTGATATTATCAAATTAGCCAAAAGGCTAATTGAGAATGGAGTCGATATAGGGCATATGGATAATAGGGGTAATACTGTTTTACACTATGCAGCTGAAGAAGGTAATGAAGAGTTGGTGGAAGTAATCATCTCAGGATTTAAGAATATAAAGAATAAAGCAGGTAGAAGAGCTTATGAGATAGCTAAAGAAAAAGGGCATAATATAAAGATATTGGAAGAAAGTGAAGAAGAGATATCTCTACTTGAAGACATGGAAGATTTTGTAGAAGTTGTCAAACCGAGTAGTAAGAATAAAGAGAAAGAATACAGAGATAGGAAGGAACAAAATGAGGCAGAAGAGCTATTAACAGCTAGCGCTAATGGAAATGATAGGAACTTATTAATAGACGGGCATGATAGGTACTGGTACAGTATTAGCGATGGATTTAGATTATTAATGCATACAAGAAAAACAAGGTTAAAATATGATAATGTAGTTAATGAAGGAGAAGAATATAGCGCATATAGAGAGAATAGAGAAGGATTGTTTATAGCTGATCCTTACCATGTACTTAACTTTAGAGAGAATTTTGAAGACGATATTAGGAGGCTTTCCGGTCAGCAAGTAGGCATTGAAGGATGGAGTAAACCAATTAACACAATAATAATTCCTCTTCTTGACGGCTTACATTGGAGATCAATTAGAGTAACAATGGATTATGAAAATAACAAAATAAGCATATTATGGGATGATCCCTATGGTAGGAATAGTTTTCCTGCTGAATTAAAAGACTCAATTAAGCAATCAATAATAAAAACAATTAGTGCATTATGTGAGGCGGAGATAGAGGTAGAAGAAGTAGAGAAGATAATAGATCAACAAGGAAGAGGGGTAAACGGATACGACTGTGGGCCTATAGTGTTCAGTAACATAAATGATTATGCGATTAGCAGTAAATCTAATAAAGAATTTATTAGAGCGGATAAACATGCATATACAATTGGAGAGTATAGTGAAAAGTTACATAATCAGAATATGAGAGGTTTAAGAAGATTTGATGCAAGGCATTATGCTGAGATGTCAGGTATGAATCTTAGTAGTGTAGAAAATAGAAGAGCTGAAATAGAGACGAAGAATGCACAATCATTACAAGATAAGGTAGGGGGAATTAAATTAGAGTTGTTGAGTGATAAACAGCTGGAGCGAATAAATAGCTTGCCCACCTTATATATAAGTATGATATTTGATATTGTAGAAAATAACAGAACATGGAAGGGAGAGAGAGCTGGAGAAGCATATTCTACAGAAGAGTTAAGTAAGGCTTACAACCATGTTATAATGTACAAAGAACAGATAGAAAACTTATGTACTAATGAAGTTATACATGATAATTCGAACATCCATACAAACAGTAATAGCACTGCCAGTATTAATGAGCGAGGAAACCAAAGAAGAGAAAGTACAAGAAATATAAGCAGTCCTTCTTCCAGCAGTAGTAGCGTAGGTAATAAAAAAGATAAAGACTGTATAGTAAGTGCTGTTTACTCGGCAAGTTATAATAATCCTATATTAAATGATAAGCATGTAGATAAATTACTTGAAGCAGCAAACTTAAACTATGGAGCTGAAGGAGTAGATAAGCTAATAGAGATAGGAAGTGATATAAATAATTACAAAAAATTTCAAAGCTTAAGAACAATAGTAAGTGATGATGTAGCTGTCAGATTATATATAAAACAAGAGTTAGGTAAGGAACAAAATATTAATAAGGGCTTTATAGAAAGATTAGGTATTAATCACTCTGCTATACAGGTTTTAAGCTTATCAGAAAAATCTAATCAAAACTTATCATATACAAAAAAGCTCTACCAAGAAGCTGAGCTAGTAGAGAGTAATAAACAGAAAGCAATAGTAAGAAACAGCTAGAATATGAAAGTAGGGATAAAGCAACTTTTATCCCTACTTTATATAATCATCCTTTTGCATAAGCGAGAACAAAACTACATAAGGGAACAAATAGGGGTAGTCTAATCAAATATAAGAAGGTCTTGATATGAGAGAAGACATTAGACAATTTGCACCCTACGAAATAGGAAAAATCCTAGATATTAAAGATATAACATTACGAAAGAATATAATTATAGATATTCTTTGTAACAATGGGCTTGTGTGGCAAAGAAGCGTAGAAGATATAGTATTACTTGAAAGACAATTCAGACAACTCAAGTTCTTATACGGGTTAGTTATATATAATGCTGAACTATTAGGTAAGAAAATATCTGAGTTCATGGATTTAGCCTGGGAAAGCACGGTTGGAATAGACGACAGATTATTGTCTAAGAACATACAAAGAATGGTAAGCCAGGAAATAAAATCAAAGATTTTAAATGAAGGTGGTCCAACCATACTGGAGATTACAAAATCATTTTTAACTTATGAAACCGAGAGACAAAAAAAGCTAAGAGCAGAGCTTACCAAAAGAACGGATAGCTTTGTTAAGCGAATAAGGAATGAAGATATAAAGCTAATAAAGATAAAAGATCCGCAAATTCCTGAAGGAGAGGAGTTTATAGATAGAGATGGAATATACCAAGGTTTAGAAAAAAACATGATAGCCTATGCTACGGGGAATAATTACAGAAGATCGAGTAGTGGTAGTAAGTATAATAAGCCGGAAGGAAGACAGGAGATATATGATGCTGCAAGAGTAGACTTAGCAACTATAGGCAGTAGGAAGATCATAATAAGCTCAATATCTGACGGGCATATGCATGCAATGGATGAGCAGCAGGACAGACAAATAAAAGAAATAGCAAATTTAGGATGTAAGTTAGGAAATAGAGAACTGACAAGTATTATAAATAAATATTGGAGAGAAGTAGGGATTAATAACGAAGATAAGGGAAAAGAGAAAGAAAAAATAGTAAAAAGAAATTACAACTTTTCTCCTAAGCTATATAAGCTTGCAACCGGTAATGAAGAAGATTTAAGTAAATATGAGGAAACATACTTACATGACATAGTTAAAAATGTGCTAATTAGAATGTCAAATAACCAGCCAAAGAATAATTTTGAACATGCAGGACTTACTACGTATGCCGTATGTATTAATGGGGAGAAAATCATAAGAATTACCGGCTTTTCCATCGGAGATCAAATGGTAGTCGGGTATTCTCCAAGCCAGGGGTTTATAAATATAGCTCCTTCAATAAGGTTAACGGGTGGGCCTGACTATTGGAACCATATAAGAAGTGAAATTGAAAATGATGAAGTGCCGTTCTTAACCTTTGATCGCCTATTACCGCTGGATACTATTATAATTTCCTTAACTGACGGGATATTCGATATGCTGTCGGAAGGTTGTTTGATGCAAGAAGAACTAGGGAGCTTTGAATCATTTGGTAAGCCAAAACCAAGTGTATATGTAGAAAGCATAAATATTGAAGAGATGAATAAGTTATGTAGAACAAATTTAAGCAGTGTGGAAGAAGTAAAAAATTGGCTACTGGATATAGTAAAGGAAACCATAAAAAATAAAGAGGACAGTAAAGCAGAAGACAAAGCTATAGAGATTGGAGATGATACAACCATTATAGCTATTAATGTAAGAGAAGTAATTGGAAAAAGTAATTCATTATTAAGGTGGAGTCAAAGAGAAATAGTAGATAATAAGCTTAGAGGTAAGGAATTTGGGTTCGTCTAGAGTAGGAAAACAAATGAGGCATTTAAAAATATTAACTAAAGAAACCCAATGATTATTTAATTTAGGTATAATATATGATTAGCAGAGAAGAATTAGAAACAAAATATAGTACTAGTAAAACAATTATAAATGAACTCAATGAGATAAAGTTAAAAAGCAATGCCAGTGGAGAAATAAAACTTAATAGCATTAATAATCTCCAAGAAGAAGATAATGATCGTAAACTAACGCTAAATATAACTCCCCTACATAAAGCAGTCCATCAGAATGATATTGAAAAGGCTGGAGAGTTGGTTAATAGCTTAATAAATTTAGACCAAATTGATATAAACGGAGACTCTGCTTTAATATTAGCTATTAAGTCTAATAATGTCGAAATAGCAAAAATTATAATTGAAAAGGAGTTAGCTTTTTATGCCAGTAAAATAAATGCTGAAGTGCTTGCATTCATAAATTTAGGTAATACAGCATTATGTGAGGGTAATGCAGAAGCTATAAAACATTATAATGCAGCGCTTATCCTTGCTGAAGAAAAGGAGGACTTAATTGGGATATCATACTGTATAATTAAACTAGGTGATTATAATTTGTATAATAATAAATATGATATAGCTGCTATGAATTATAGCTCAGCTAGGGTATTTGTTGAAAGGCATAATGAGTTTAAACCTTTATTTCCAAACTTAATTTTTAGATACAAGCAGCTTAGTTTAGAAACAGGATTTATAAGGCAAATCTGTAAAAATCCGATAGGTATACCTAAAATAAATTATGAATGTTATACAGAAAAATTATCTAATTTAAGGAGAGAAATTGAAGAATATTTGCAACTGAGTGATATTTCAGCAAAGCATATTTTAAAACATAATACAAGTAGTACAATAACTATACTTGCAAGTATGATAAGTGATTGTATTAATCTATTGGGTACCCCGCCATGTGATTATGCTATACTAGGATTAGGCTCTATGGGTAGAGAAGAAATGGGGCCTTTTTCCGATATAGAATATGCAATTGCAGTAGAGATAAATACCCAAGAAACACGAAGATATTTTTATCAACTAATAGATTTACTTGAGTTAAAAATAATAGCTTTAGGGGAGACAGCATTTTCATTTCCATTTAAAAAAACTCCTATCTCAATTACCAAGCGAGGGTTTGGCCTTGATGGCGGAGGGACGCCTAAAGGTAGAAGTGAATTATTTGGCACAGTGAGGGAATTATCTTTATGGCACACTACTAAAAAATTTGAGGAGGACTTGCTTCCTTCTAACATGCTTAAAACAGTAATTTTAATACACGGTAGTGAGATATTATTAAATCAATATGAAAAGGAAACACAAAGAATTTTGTCTTCGATAGAAAAAGAAGGATGGTTAGGAAGTAAAAAACATTATGTTAGAGAGGGGCAAGCACTATCATTGATGGAAGGGGATATAAGGCAATTCGGACCTAGATTAGGTACAGAAAAGACCGAGAAATATTTTAATATTAAGATGGAATTATATAGGTTAGCAATCAACCTTATTGCATATTTAGCGTTATACTATGGAATTGAAGGCAAAAATAGCTGGGATAGGTTAGACCAATTATTAAAGTTAGGCATAATTAATGCTAAGGCATATACTAACTTAAATAAATTGATAAACTTTGCAACTAGAATGAGAGTAAAGACACACTTATTTTATGGCCAGGAAGAAGAGAATATCTACCATAAACTTTTGATAAAAGAAAGTTTAGAAAAGTTAGAAATAAACAATATTTATGAAATTAATGATGAAGAATTAAAGCAATTAGAAGAATGTTATAAAGTCCTCATACCAATTAATAAGGCCTTAGAGCAGTTTGTTACAAGTAAAGGAAAAAAAGATTTTAGAAATAATGATTTATATGAAGATAGTTTATATGTACAAGCATATGTTGCAGAAAAGAAATTAGATTATAAGCGAGCAGAAGAATTATATAAAAAAGCTCTTGATATTAATCCTGAAGATATTGATTCGTTACAAAACTTAATAAGGCTACAAAAACAATTAGGTCTAATTAATGAAAGCGATAAATTAGCTAAAAAATCATTAAGGTTAGTACAGGAAAGATTTGGGCTTAATCATTCTAAAGTTATAATATTTTTAAATATTATTGGAGAAGTATACTTTGAACAAGGTAAATATTTGAAAGCAAATGAACAATACCAGCAAGCCTTAAAAATTAGTAAAGAAACATATGGAGAAAAGCATTCTGAGGTTGCTAATATATTAAAAAACATTGGGGATATATATTTTGTACAAGCAAATTATGATGATGCAATTAAGTCATATTACAAATCATCAGAGATTATAGATAAACTCAGTAGTAAGGAAAGCCCAGAATCTGCAGTGCTTTTAAATTGTATTGGGGAAGTCTTAACTAAACAAGCACAATATAAAAAAGCAGAGATATCTTTTTTAAAATCAATAAAAATTTGTAAGAAAATATATGGTAAAGATCATCCTGAGATTGCTAATTCATTGCATCATCTTGGGAATATTTATGAGCAACAAGGCAATTTATTAAAAGCACATGATTATTATAGACAAGCTTTAAACATTAATGAGAAATTATATGGATATGAACATCCAAAAGTTAATATTTTATTACTACAAATAGGAAGCATATTAGAGGAATGTGGTTTTGATAATACAACACAACTTCTAGAACGGTGTACTTTAGCATTAGAGGTTAATACGAATATATATGGTGGTGAACATCCAAAAGTTGCTGACTCTATAGGTAACCTTGCAACCGCTTATTATAATCATGGAGATTATAATAATGCTTATGCACATTATAGCTTAGCCTTAAATATGATAGAGAAATTATATGGTGATAGCCACCCACTATATATACAGCTAATTATAAATAGAGCATTAGTGCTTTCATCATTAGGAGAATATGAATCAGCTTATACAACTACTATTGCTGCTTTAAATAAAGTTATGCAAGATTACAGCAATAATTATCCTTTAATCGCTCGATCTTATAATGTACTTGGGCATATTCTTAAAGATCAAGATAAATATAAAGAGGCTGAAGAGTATTACCTTAAAGCTTTTAGTATTTACCAAAAAACATATTCTAAAAGCCACCCTAAAATTGCTGGTTCCATGCTTTTCCTTGGGGAAATATATGAAATACAATTTAATCTGCATAAAGCAAAAGAGTATTATTTAAAATCATTAGATATTTTTGAAAAAATATATGGAAAAACTCACTCAAAAGTTATACGGCTAAATATTATAGTTGCTAAAATATATTATCTCAAACAAGAATATTTTGAAAGTAAAACTAAATATAATACTAACTTAAAACGTTTTAATTCAAATTTAGCTTTTTTAAACGCTAATTCC
Source organism: Candidatus Jidaibacter acanthamoeba (assembly GCF_000815465.1). NCBI lineage: Bacteria > Pseudomonadati > Pseudomonadota > Alphaproteobacteria > Rickettsiales > Candidatus Midichloriaceae > Candidatus Jidaibacter > Candidatus Jidaibacter acanthamoebae. The sequence goes on from NZ_JSWE01000117.1 coordinate 8,433, forward strand.
GAAGGTGCCCTTGCCGAAATCTATATACAATTCGCGCTTTTTCTTTTACTACATGCTCAAACTATACCTATACAAGGTAATAATCGGCTTTTTAGGATAATGTATAGTAAAGAGCTAAATGAATCTATTCCATTATTAGAAGCAAAAAAGTGGTTTTTCAAAGCTTTGGATATAAATAAAAAGATTTATGGAGAGAAACATCCTAAAGTTGCTGAAGTTTTAAACCATCTTGGAAAGATAAGTTATAACCAAGGTAATTTTAATGAAGCTGAAGCCTTATATTTACAAGCAATAGCAATTCTAAATAATAGTGCAATTAATAATACGTTCGGTGAGAATCCTAGTATTGTTAAATATTTTACAAATCTAGGTGACGTATTTACAAAACAAAATAAATATTTAGATGCAAAAGAGAGTTATGCAAAAGCATTGAATGTATTAGGAAAATCATTCGGACAGGAAAACCTTAAAGTTGCTGAATTATATGCTAAATATGGTGAGTTATTTAATGCTCAAAATGATTTTTCGCAAGCTGTTAAATATTATCGATACTCAATTTCTATTTTAGACAAATTATTTGGAGAAACATATCAAATAACAGGTTTATATTTATTTGCTCTTGCAATGATTTACTATAAACAAAATAAACATCAAAAAGCTTTAGAAGCTTTAAACAAAGCTTTATCTATATTAGATAAAAAAGTCGCTACACTCAATATAGTTTACACGGAATGCACTAATTTGATAAATCAAATAAATTATATTCTAGACTTAGAAAATAATAAAGAAACTGAACAAACGCTTGTAAAGCTTGCCGATATACAAACTTTACAATTAACTTCTAAATATGAATTTAGTGAAGATAAAAATAATTTAACATTTTATATTAACCTTACATCCAAAGAAGAACTAAAGCTGTTTATAAAATTCTGTAATACACAGTTTTCTAACTTACTTATTACAAATAGTATTGCATATCAAGAAGGTAGCTTAACAGAATTACTGTTTGAAGTTAAGGCCTTTTCTCTGCAGGTTTGTCCGGCCTTTAGGAGTTATATTAATAGCCAATTAAATAATTTAAAAAATAATGTACCAAGGTCAAAATCAGATCTTATAACAGAAATGTATAAGCTTTCTTTTTTATTTCATAATATAGGGCTTTTTCAATATAATTTAAAAGAATATAGCCAAGCTATTTTGGACTATACTTGTGCTTTAAAGATGTTAGATATAGAGCCTAATAAGCAATCCAGACAATATATTGCTGTAACAACCACATTTCTTAAAAGTATTAAAGAATGCTATATTGAATTAGCAAACAATTATTTCTTAGAAGAAAATATAGAACAAGCGAAAGCAAATTATGATGTAATCAGATTTGAATATACTGACATTAAAGCTCATATTAATGAGGCACTGCTATCTTATAAGGCAGGCAATATAGAAAGATCGATTCAGCATTTTAAGATTATAACTACTTTAAAGACGGAAAATTCTATAACTTATAACCATATTTATATTCTAAATAATTCATTAGTTATTATAAAAGATTTATTAGGAGAAACGCATCCAGATTATATAAGATCATTAAAAGTAATTGCTAAAATATTAAAAGACAAAGGAGAGCTTAATCAAGGGGATAAATATTTACAGCAAGCTCAAGTTATAAGAGATAAACAAGTAGAGAGTAACAAAATAGTATATAAAACAGGTGCAAACATTGAAGATATAATCAATCAAATTAAAGATATAATTGATATTGAAAATAAAGACTTTGAATATGCTAATGCTTTGTATAAGACAGGAGGTTTTTTAATTCAAAATAGTAGATTTGAAGAAGCATTGGAAGTTTCAAAGAGAGCCCTAGCTGTATTTGATCAAGAACATCCTTATTATACTGATACTTTATACAATATTGGGTACGTTTTAAATGCTCAAAAAAAATATGAAGAGGCGTTAGGTTATTTTAAAGAATGTTTTGAGGTTGGAAAAAATATACCTAGTAAATCATATTCTAATTTTCAGATTTTATATAATATTAGTGAATTATTAAAGTATTTAAATCGTATAGAAGAAGCTTCTCAATATTATATTTTATCTGCGAAAGAGATTTTAAACAATTATACTGATGAAAAATATTTAAGTTATATTCCTAACCTTGTTAACCGTATTATTGAAATTAGCCCTTATTTTTGTAATCATGAAAAACTAAATATACTTATAAATTTATATGAACTAGGTTCTCAGCTTGCGCCACGATTAAATTATATGAAACATAACTTAGCTTGTTACTATCATATAAAGGCATTTAACCTAAAATATATAGGTGAATTTGAGCAATATATAGAATATGTTAATAAGAGTTTCTTGGTATTTGAATCAATATTATCTCTTGGCTCTAATGAAATTATAAACTCTAGCTTTTATACAGAATATGCAATGTTTCTAGTTAAACATCATAAAGTAAATAACCACCAAGAGTATACAAAGATAGTAGAATTATTGAACAGAGCAATTAAGTTGCAAGGTGATGATTCAGGGTTGTCATATAGCCGATTAGAAAAGCAAACAGTAGTAGAATCAATCCAAAAAATTCTGGATGAGCAAGATACTATAAGTATAACTCCTTATATTTTAGCATACTACCTACTAATAAAAATACATATAGTACATAGTAATATAGAAAAAGCAAAGGAAGTGCTAAAAGAGTTTAATACAATCAATTTATCTACATCCACTGGTAGTAATAATATAACCCAAGTTTTGTATAAATGTGCTTTAGAAGAATTAAAAGAAGAAATCTTAAATAATAAAGGTTATCAAAGCTTTTATAAAAGGCTAAATATTAATGATGTTTTCCAATGCATTACCCACCTTTCGTGGATCATAGCACCTTTATCCCAGTCATTAAGAAGTAAAGCTATTAGACAAGACCAAATTTCTTTTGAAATTAATAAAGATGATGATTATTTCTCATATCTACCTATGGAACTAATAACGTATATAATATCCTTTTTACCGGAAGCTAAGGTTATACATTTATCAACAATAGAAGAAATATTTTCATATAGGTTAATAGGCCGAACTGAAATAAAAAGCTTACTCCAAACATCAGAGCAGATTAATTATACAGAAAGGCTCCAGCATGAACAAAAACAGCATTATTGTAATCTATTAGGATAATATTAAATTCAAATTAAACTATCTGATAAACGAGAGCACATTAAGCAGGATGATATTATAGTTATAGCAGGAACACACCGTGGAACTGAGAAGGTTATTCATTATTTTGATGAGAAAAAGGGAATAAATGTCATGAAGGACTTAGAGGGTAACTTTGTTAGTGGATGGAAATTACATCCAAGCCAAATTCAAGAGCTAAAAGATAGAGGTAATATAAGATGAAAAGTACTGTGTATCAAAATAAAATGTTTTATTATAACTTAATGCAAGATTTTGTGAAAAACAAAATTTCAGGAAGAGAATTTCAACAAACATTTTTAAAAAATAGGACTGCTGATCTTAATAAAGATCAGGCAAGAGGTTATTATGATTATTCTGATAAAATGATTGTACCAAATAATATAAAGTTATTTAGAGAAGAATACGCCTGGAAGTTATATAATAATTTTGATGAATTGGTAAAAGGTGCAGAAAAATATGGTGTTAAAGGCGAGGAGTTTTTTACGCCAATATTTAATTGTTTACAAAGCATAGATATAGAAGACTTTTGGCCTAGAGATGATGAATATTTTGAAGAAGATGAAAACATAGATGAAGATGAGCTAAGAAGACGAGTTAAAGAAAAGCTCAGGATTCTAGATGAGAATAAGGATAAGTGGTAGAGAGATACTATGAATAATAACTAAGTCTAGGAATCACCAAAATTCTGAAGATAGCAGGAGCAATGATATCCAGCTCTCAGCTTAATGAAGAGACAAGTTTTACTGATCACTTATATAATATTATAAAAGCATTATTAAATTAAACTTATCAAGTATAAAGCTTTAGGGGTTAACAGTAGTGGCCATAAAGAGTTGTTAGGCTTATGGATTAGCCAAAATGAAGGAGCTAAATTTTGGTTATCAGTATTAACTGAGTTAAAGAACCGAGGGGTAGAAGAAGATATTTATAGCTTGTGTTGACGGTTTGACCGGATTCTAGAGAAGCTATATCTACA
>NZ_JSWE01000118.1 GCF_000815465.1 Candidatus Jidaibacter acanthamoeba
TTATCACTTAACCCGTTCCACCTGGGTTCTTCTATTTCAATAATTCTAACACCTTGAAAGACAATGTTGCGAAAACAGAAAAGCAAAAAATAAAAAGTAGATTTTTTAATTTTTGCAACACTACCATAAAATCTAAGTTTTACCTGTTATCATGAATTTAATTCATATTCCTAAATTACATCGTTTAGTATCCCCCAACCTTGCATTACATAACTTAATATGTAATTAGGCTCTAATGTACTACTACTTCCATATCCTAAGTCAGGAGAATTACTTGGTAATATCTCAGTATTTTGAAATAAGGGGGTTGGTGACGCTATAACTGAAGAAGGTATTTCAGAAGGGGAAGCCAAAGGAAAACCAGAAGAAGGTAAACGGTTAGCATTGTCACTTAACACTACAAAAACAGACCCTGAGTAATCATAGTTCATTTCATAATTAGGAGCCCCGATAATTATATCATTAACACCGTTACCGTCAACATCACCCGCATATCCTACCGAACCTCCAAGGTACCCGCTTTTCCTTATTCCCTCTATAGTTATACCTCTAACTCCATTAAAATAATTACATCCTATACTTGCCGGGAATGCTTTACCACTACCATAAAGTATATTTACACTACCGAAATTAGACATTAATGTATTACCGATAATTAAATCGCCTAATCCGTCACCGTTAATATCTCCTAGACCACTTACCTGATTACCTATGCATCTGGGATCGCCATATACTTCACTTTTTATGGCAAAACCATTATTGCCATTTACATCAGCAATATCAAAACTAGGTGAGAAAGGAGACCTACTACCAAACAATACATAAATATTACCTATGCGATAATCATTACCATTAGAGAACAACTCATTGGTAACCAAATCATCAATACCATCACCATTAAAGTCGCCTAGACTGCTAACACTATTCCCAATAGTACCTTGTTTTTTAGCACCTACTATTGCAAAACCGTTGTTGCCGTCAAGATCAGAACTATGTAAACTAACAGGGAAAGGACTTTTATTGCCGAAGACTACATAAGCAGCACCCGCGTTAAAGCCGGTTCCCATGATCACATCGCTATAACCGTCACCATTTATATCTCCAGCTTTAGCTACAGTAAGCCCTAAACATATATCTTTTCCTTTCACACCGTTTATAATAAACCCGTTAACACCATTTAAAGTTGAAACTTCAAAAATTGCAGGAAAGGGTTCTTTGCTACCTAGTATAACATAAGCAGCTCCTGCATTGGAATTAGTATAAGGAGCACCAATAATTAAATCATCATAACCATCACCGTTAATGTCCCCCGCACTACTAACCGAATAGCCTAGTGCCTGGACATTCCCCTGTATTACAAAACCATTCTTACCATTGAAATCAGCTGATAGCGCACTCTTACTGCCGAATACCACATAACTCTTAGAAACATGCTCTCCCGGTGTTCTCCACCATGAATGAGCACCTATAATCACATCATCATAACCGTCACCATTAATATCCCCGGCACTACTAACCGAATAGCCAAAGAAACCATTTTTATCAGTTATTCGGTTTATAGTAAATCCGTTAGTACCATTAAGAATCGAGGGCTGAAAATTGGCTGGAAAACCTTCTTTGCTACCATATATTATATAACTGGCTCCTCCTCTGCTGTTTGCCTCATAATTACCAATAATTAAATCATCAAATTCATCACCATTCATATCGCCTGCACCGTTTACAGATTTACCGATAGGATTGTTATAGGCCATACCTTCTATTGTAAAACCGTTCTTGCCGTTAAGGCTTTTAAGGTTGAAATAATTTGGTAAACTCATTTTTTATTCCTTATAAAAATTTTTTATATAGCGGGTATAATACCATTTCTAAATAACACCAACTTACCTAGCTATATACTGCTGATGCTTAGCTATTTCTTAAATTATAACAACTATATATATATTAATTAATATGTAGTAATTATTAAAAATATCTAATTTTTAGATACCTTGTAAAAACGGTTGAGTTAAATCAATAAGAGAAAGTGACAATGTCAAGTTGGCAGTACCCTTGAAATATCTGATTTATACAGAAGGTTACCATTAGTTTACAAGAGATCGTCTTATAATGTACTGGTAATTAGGCACATGAATCATACAACTATAAATTTGTTAGTTTAATAGTTTTATATAATCACTAAATTGAAATGCTTTGTTACGTTTTTGCTCTGTAAGCCTTTCTAATATTTCTAGTTTTTCAAACTTCTTAACTACTGCCTTAGCTGTATTGTAATTTACATTGCATCTCTCAGAAACTTCATTAATTGTAATAACTGGTGATTTAAATAATATACCTAAAAATTCCTTTGCTTCGCTAAAACTGCGTATAAATAGCTTACTACTTTTAATTCTATCAATTAACTTGCTTTCAAGCGCTTCTATTTCTTTGGCTATCCTTGCTGCATCTTCTGCTGATTCAGATACCGCTCTTAAATAAAATTCTATCCATCCTTCAAAATCTCCTTTTACTCTTACATTATCTAGTTTTGTATAATATTCTAAATGAAACTTTTTAAAAAAGTACGAAGGGTATAATAAAGGTTCCTTTAAAACATTATCTTTAACTAACATTAATACTATTAAAAGACGCCCGATTCTGCCATTGCCATCTAAGAAGGGATGAATTGTCTCAAACTGTACGTGAGCTAGTCCAGCTTTGATAAGGGGAGGAACACTATTATTCGCATTAATAAATCTTTCTAAATCTGATATTAACTCAGGAACTATATTCGCTGGAGCAGGTACTAAATTACCTACCTTTACTTGTTGTTTCCTAAATTCGCCCGGAGCCGATCTATCCCCTTCGCCATGAAGTAACTTATTATGAGCTTCTCTAATTACCCTTGATACTATTGGCAAACCGTCATTTTTAATTAAATCCATTGCATGATATAATGCATGCGAGTAGTTTATAACCAACTGAGTATCTTTTTTATACTTATTAATAGCATAAGGATGGCTTAAGACATCAATCAAGGTTGTGTGTATACCTTCAATGTCTGAAGTTAATATTGCTTCTTTTAAAACATATGCTTTAAGGAATCTATCTTTATCCGGAATACGAGCTATCATGCCATCTAAGTTACCTAAAGCATGCATTGCTCTGCCATATAAATTTATAATTTCTCTATTAAATTCTAATTCAGGGTTGTAAGGTGGTAATGCCTTAGGTATAAAATATGTTTGAGATCCTAAAACTTTATATTCACCTGTGATTCTTTCATTAGCCATATTTTATATTACTAATAACTAAGCTTATTTACAATAGCATAGTATATATTCAATTTTATTGCAATTAGCAATCGTTAACTGCAATAAGTAAAGCCAACTACTTGCTTATTGCAAATTAGAAGACATTTTTATATATAGAGCGGCTTTGTACAACCGTCAATAGATGGAAAGCCTAATTCTGTAAAAGCTATCCTTTTCATTTTTGGTTTCCAATCAGTATACTTAACATCTGGGTTTATGTGGTAATTTTTCCACCAATATTCTATATTTTTTATAGCCCATTCCGGTGCTAACGGATGCTTAGCTCCTTTTGTATCTTTAAAGTAATCAAAGTATTCTCCGCCTTCCCAACCTTTTCTAATTATCTTATATGTAATTTCTTTTTGGAGTAGATTATCTGTTAAGGGGAAATAAGCATTAATACCTATAAACGAAATATCAGGAGAGACCCATAGCTTATCTAAATGGTACCAACCTCCTTCGGTATGATAGTACTCATCCCAATTAGCTGCATAAGTAAGTTCAACTTTCTCACCCACTAAGCTTTTAACTTTTGAAGCTAAGTCTATCATCTTATCAACTGCTTTAAAGTTACCTTTATCATCTTGGTATTTTAATGGTCTCGTTGCTCAAATATGGGTTAGAGGTAGGAATTAACAAAAGACTTAAAGAATTAAAATAAGAAGAATAGATCGAAGGAAAAAAGGGAGTCATATTGCTGGACTCAAAACATAAATAGTTAAGCTGCCATGAAGGAAAGAAACAAGAGAAAGAAGGGTAGTGTTAGTACGAAGATTAAAAATAAAGTAAATAATTGGAAAGAATATAACCATGTCCTGCCCCCGTGAAGTTCCCCCTATGAGGTAGACAAAAGTTGCCTATGTCTATTGTTATAATAAAGATTACCTTCCTGCAATATTTAAAAGCTCAATATTTAATAGCTTTGATAGTAAAAGTTATTTTACTAAAGAGATAAGCAGCAATAAACGGGAGTCAGGAATGGAAATAGGAAGCTGAATAACTTTAAGTTATTAAATATAAGGATAGATTACAAGAGCAGGGCAAATTACTACTCCAAGGATAATGAGAGAAAAGCTGCAGGGATACTATGATCTTTAATTCCTAAACTATATTATGATAATGAGGTAGTGATACCGTGTTTGAAGTCAAGTATTTAAATAGAAATTTGTAAGAGGCGCTAAGCTCGCTACAGCGCTATATTAGTTTGCGCGCTCGCTATGGCGCTTAACTATTGTAAATTACATTTTTTTACAATTGGTTAATCTAAGGTACTTGTAACATTTGTGGGTCAAATTTAGTTTTATGCTTAATAACACCGGATGCTATATTAATAAATATTCGATGTATTAAGATGATATAAGGTGATATTTATTGTAAGGATAAATAAAATAAAAGTGACCATATGAAAAGAAAAGCTGAAGAAAAATCTTTTACTTCTAATAAAGAATCAAGAAATGAAGATACTAAAGTACAAAAGTATGAGACGAGACACCCGATTATTTTAAAAATTATTGAATGCGCAAGAAGTCAGGACCATGAAGAATTACAAAAGGTTCCTAAGCGCTGGATTATTAATAGAGTAGATTATAAAACAGGGTTAAGTGCAATAGGAATATTAGCGAGCAATGAAGAAATAGAGGCCATGAAATTTTTAGAACCTTATGGTATTAACAAAAACTTAATAGTATATGGGTTTGCTATGGGGGGACATAGTGAACATACAAAGGAATGGCTTAATCAAGGAGCAAGTAAAGACCAGGCCATAATAGGAGCGGCTAGAGGTGGGCATATAGAACTGGTAGAATGGTTGGTAAACCAAGGAGCAAGTAAAGACCAGGCCGTAATAGGAGCGGCTAGAGGTGGGCATAAAGATATGGTAGAATGGTTGATAAGCCAAGGAGCAAGTAAAGACCAGGCCGTAATAGGAGCTGTTAAAGGTGAGCATAAAGATCTGGTAAAATGGTTGATAATCCAAGGGGCAAGTAAAGACCGGGTTGTAGAAGAGGCTGCGTATAGCGGACAAAAAGAGCTGGTACAGTGGTTGGTAAGCCAAGGAGTAAATAAAAACTGGGCTATAGAAGTTGCTGCTCAAGGCGGACAAAAAGAGCTGGTAGAATGGTTAATAAGCCAAGGAGCAAGTAAAGACGAGGCTGTAAGAGGAGTTGCTCAAGGTGGACATAAAGAGATGGTAGAGTGGCTGGTAAGCCAAGGAGCAAGTAAAGACGAGGCTATGTATGGAGCTGCTTATGGTGGCCATAAAGAACTGATGGAGTGGTTGGTAAGCCAAGGAGCAAGTAAAGACTGGACTGTAGGAGAAGCTGCTTATAGTGGAGAAAAATATTTGGTAGAATGGTTGATAAACCAAGGAGCAAGTAAAGACAAGGCTATAAGAGATGCTGCTCAAGGTGGGCATAGAGAGCTGGTGGAATGGTTGATAAGCCAAAGGGCAAGTAAAGCCGATGCTTTATATGGAGCTATTGTTGGCCAACAATACAGATTGGCGATAGGTTTAATAAACAATCATCAAGTACTCCCTCAGGAAATAAACACTTCTACTTCTACCTCATTAAGGTCTTGTTTTAATATGAGATATCATGCTTATTCATTTATATCCGGCATTGCTGATTATAATCTTCAAACAGAATATACTAAGTTTATAGCCAATATTATAGGTATGGATAATATAAAGTTTAGTGGAAATTTGGGGGTTCTAGAAAACATTATAAATCAACAAAACCTATCTATCCAAGATGCATATGTCTATTATGTTGAAGATAAATATATTCGAAGTGGAATATCAACTCCGTTGGGTGATTATGTAGCATCATTCTATAATTCGTATACATCTGATAAGCTTATGGTAATGGGAGAAACCAAGGAGATAATAATACCTAATGAAATCTTAAATAAGATTGCTTATTTCTATCTTGAGCATCCCAAGCTTAAACATAATGATACCCCGAATGCTCAAATATATCCTCCCTTTTCAGAGCGCGTGGTAGATAAAGTTGTATGTTTATGGGTAGATAGAATAAATGAGATTCGTTCTAAAGGAGAGAGGATAAGCTCCGATTCTATAGGAATGTAGGAAAGCTGCTTAATACCCTTTATTGTAAGAAATTTAGTATCCCTTGCAATTATAGGCTAAGAGGGGCTTCTTACAGGAAGCCTTAGGAACTATGGGAGCAGATAGGAAGTTATATGAGTTTATATGATTCAAAGTAGAAGCAAAGAATAGGGTTAACAGTATGTATATGACTTACCTATAACGTGTAATATAATAATTTTTTATCTTTTTAAAACGATCCTTTTTGAGAGGAAAGTTTAAACCATGTAAATTTATCATATAAATACCCAAAAAAGCTCTCAAAACTATTTCTTGGAATTAACTTTCTCAAAATGTACTTTAAAGGCGAGTTTTAAGAGAGATAATTATGCTTGTAGGATATGCAAGGGTCTCAACCCAAGAACAAATTTAGATTTACAGCTAAATGCT
>NZ_JSWE01000119.1 GCF_000815465.1 Candidatus Jidaibacter acanthamoeba
CCTGGTACCTGGATGAAACTTATATCAAGGTTAAAGGTAAATGGTTATACTTATATAGAGCAATTGATAGTAACAAAAACACTATTGATTTCTACTTAAGCAAGACACGAAATCACAAAGCAGCTAAATTATTCTTAACTAAATTACTCAATAAGAAAAATACTTATGAACCAAAAAGTATTACGGTAGATGCTAATCCCTCATATACTTTAGCTTTTACTCAATTACAAAAAGAAGGAAAATTTACCAATACAACTATAAGAAAGAACAAATATCTAAATAATATTATTGAGCAAGATCATAGACGGGTAAAATGGAAAACCAAAGATGCTATGGGTTATCATA
>NZ_JSWE01000120.1 GCF_000815465.1 Candidatus Jidaibacter acanthamoeba
TATGCTTTTACTTCATGACGCCTGGCATTGAGGTAATCACATAATATTGTTAGGTTATAACCATTCCTTGTCAGGTTTGGTTCTAATGCATTAAGGTCTGGTGATAATACTGATTGGGCTGTTGCTATACTTATAGGTTTTTCTCCAATTTGATAACCCTTCTCTAGTACTCTAGCAAGGTAATAAGTAATCTGTAAAGGTGTAATTAGCTGGTCGGAAAGTAGGATAATGGCGTCTTTAGTAAGGATATCATGGGGGTTGACTTTATCTCCTGTACAATTACTCAGAATCCATTCAATAAACTTAGGACTATTAATACCTAAAGAACTTAGTTCAAAAAGTTTTGCACGTGCGCCTACTTCTTCTAGTACAGGATTGCGTAGATCGTTTGCTAATTTAGGGTGACCTAAAAGGGGTCACAACAGAAAACGGAAAATATCCTACGCTAATACATTAAATATACTTTACAGCTAATTCCTAAGATCTTAACCTGCTTTCAAAGCAGAGCAATGAGTAATATTGTGTTATATGGGTAATAATTATTGATAAGGATTTAAGTAAGAGGTAAATATCGGCTTAGGTATATTTAAAAAGAGAAATTAAAGATCCCTTAAGAGATTATAAATGGGAGAGTTTTTAAATATATAACTTCGTAGGCTCTATTTACCTGACTTATAATTTTACCAACTCTATTCCTTTTTAGGCCCCAGTGCTCACGTCACATATTTACCACTCTCTGTTCCATTGCTCTTTCTTTAACTCTGTTATAAAGCGGCGAATCAAATGTATATCCATCTGGGTACTGATTAGTATATTTTTCAATAGTATTCTTTAAGAATTTATCGCCACTAGGCTGAGAACATATCAATTTAACTGGAGATTATATTT
>NZ_JSWE01000121.1 GCF_000815465.1 Candidatus Jidaibacter acanthamoeba
TAGGATATGCAAGGGTCTCAACCCAAGAACAAATTTAGATTTACAGCTAAATGCTTTGAAAGAAGTTAATTGTGAAAAAGTATTTATTGTGAAAGCATCTGGTGCACAACGTGAACGCCCTGAACTGAAAGCTGCATTAAGTTATATGAGGTCGGGGGATGTGCTTGTAGTCTGGAAGCTCGATCGTTTAGCAAGATCACTAAAGCAATTAATTGACACAATTGAGTTATTGGAAAAGCAAGGTATTGGCCTTTGCTCATTGGCTGAAGCAATTGATACTACAAATTCAGGCGGGAAATTAATATTTTATATATTTGGTGCATTAGCTGAATTTGAACGCTCACTTATTCGTGACCGTACAACGGCCGGATTAAAAGCAGCACACCTACTTGGTAGGAAAGGAGGGCGGCCTCCTGCACTTACTCAAGAAGATTTAGTAGCAGCAAGAGCGTTGCTACGTGATTCTAAGATTACAGTCGAAGATGCTGCAAGGCGCCTTCAGATATCACCTGCTACTTTATATAGGCACTTACCTGTAGGAAGAAGTTCTGTTAATGAATAAAGACAGATTAAACGTATGGAGTTTTATATGCTGTGCATAACTAGAAACTTTCTGCACCTAACTTTTTTAGTTAAGTGCTCCAATAACAAACTGCTCTTCCTATACAATCCCTAAGCCTTCTTTATCTAATTCTATCTTTTGTTGCTCTGCCTGGATTTTTGCTGCCCAAGAATCTATCTTACTCCTAGAAGGATTTACAATAAACTTATCAGAGAATTTATTAGGTACAGCATCAATTTCAATTGCATATACCAGTTCGTCAGGTAAGATCAGCTTTTTCTCTGATATATCTGAGAATTGTTTGTAATTAAGAAGGGTATTTGCTAAATATTGAACCAGAATATTAAGAAGCTTAGGTACTTTAGTTTGATAAGAAGTCACTCGTGTAAGTAAGCTCTTAATGCTTTCATTAGTTGTTAACTCTATGGCAGTCTTACCATCATTATTTTTTTGATGGACATCCGCATTATTTTTTATCAAGGTAATCGCTATATCAAACTCGCCATTTTGAGCAGCAATCATTAATGCTGTTGTACCATCATTAGCTTTCTCATTAACATTGGCATTGCTATTTAAAAGTATTTCTACTACTTCCTTATAATTTTCTAAAGTAGCAAGCATTAATGCTGTATCACCATCATTATTCTTCATATCAATACTAGCATCACTATTTAAAAGAACTTCTACGATCTCTTTATGTCCTTCTACAGCAGCAATCATTAATGCTGTTTCACCATTCTTATTCTTTATATCAATACTAGCACCACTATTTAGAAGAATTATTAGGGTTTCTTTGTCCCCGGCAAAAGCAGAATTCAATAGTGCCGAATTACCATTATTAGCTTTCTCATTAATACTAGCATTCCAATTTAAAAGAGTTGTTACTATTTCTTGATTTTCTTCTTCAGCAGCAGTAATTAATGCTGTATTACCATTATTATCTTTCTCATCAATATTTGCTCCACTTTTTAATAGTGTCTCTACATTTTCATTATGCCCCTGATAAGCAGCAATAATTAAGGGGGTATGTCCTGTTTGGTTCTTCACATTTATATCAGCACCGGCATTAATGATTTCATCTATAGGTTCCCCTTTTTTTACTAAATCTATTAATTTACGGTTCTTTTTATCCTGGATTAATTCCCAGAGTGCATCTAAACCTTCTTTCATTTTTATCCTTTATTATAAATATGTATAAAATCTAAATAAGCTTAATATATGTATTAGTAATATATTTGTTGGAATAATGTTGATTAACTGATTAATTAAATATTGATAGTATTCACCTTGTTTAAGAGGAAATTATAAAGATAATTCAATATGGTACCGTCAACTTAACCATTTATTAAGCTAGTATATAATATTAATATAAAAATATATAGGTCTAGTGATGTATAAG
>NZ_JSWE01000122.1 GCF_000815465.1 Candidatus Jidaibacter acanthamoeba
TTGTTGTTGAGCCAACAAACTTAAATCCTCTTTGTTTTAAGTCTTTACTAAAAGAGTCAGATTGCTTAGTTGTTACAAGTATATCTTCTAACTTGATCCATTTATTGGTTATCCTTTCTCCATTGATAAACTGTAAACTATATTTATAAAATGAGCCAAATTCTTCTTGTATTCTAAGAAAAGCTTTAGCATTATTAATTGCTGCTTCAATCTTAAGCTTATTCCTTATTAGACCAGGATTTTTAAGTAAGTATTCAACTTGCTTTTCAGA
>NZ_JSWE01000123.1 GCF_000815465.1 Candidatus Jidaibacter acanthamoeba
GGTAGTGATACCGTGTATGGAGTCAAGTATATAACATTTGTGAGTTGTATTTAGTTTTATGCTTAATAACACCGAATGCTATATGAAGTAACTTTCTCATAATCGCTCCAATAATGACCATGGTATTTTTACCTCTGTTTTTTAATTTATTGGCAAATTCTTTGACTATTGAGTTGTGTGATTTAGCTGAGATAGCAGGAAAATATAAAGCTTTTCTTAAGTTCGAAGAGCCTATTTTTGACAATCTTGATTTACCTCTTACTGAAGTGCCAGAAGTATTTTGTTTAGGAGTAAGTCCTGCATATGCAGCTAGTTGTCTTGCACTGTTAAAAGAAGAGAAGTCAGGAACTTCAGATAGTATAGCAATAGCAGTAATCTTTCCAACTCCCGGTATACTTTGCAAATTCTCGCAGTGCTCTTTTAGTGTAGAATTGTTAGTTAGTAATTCATCAATAAGTAAGTCTATACTTTTAATTTGCAGATCTATTTCATTTAACAATCTCCTATATATTATACTTATAGAGTCAGGTAAGGTATGCTCATTTTCAAGGTAATTTGAAACTTGGGTACGTTGGATTTTAAGGTTTTGCTGACAACGATAAAAGCTCCTTAATTTCTTAAGCATACTATCCCTAGGTTTATAGGGGTGTAATTCATTCTTATTAGCATACTCAGCAATAAGTACAGCATCAACTTCATCAGTTTTATGCCTCTTTAGTTTACTTGACGCATAAGCTTTAATGCAAGCCGGGTTAATTATACTTACACTATATCCTTGATTATATAAAAACTCCGCTACTTCATCACCATAGCTACCTGTTGCTTCCATACATACTTTTAGATCCTTAATTGCTTTTATACTCAACCATTGGTTAAGTTTGGCAAATCCTTGTTGATTATTAGCAAATTTGTTCTTACTAATTTTATTTCCAATTATCAAAGCTACAGCTAGTTCTTTCTTTGATATATCTATACCTAGAGTTCCTTCAAACATAACTTCTACCTTGCATTATTTTTTTATCTATGTAAAAAAAATCTATAGCTAACCATGTTAATACAGAATAAGCTTCTTAAGAGCTTTTCTTAGATACCGTCCAGCTTAAGATCCTTTGGAAGAGGGTGCTTATCACTACCACAGATTTAAATAATCTTTGTTGCGAACCAGAATCTCCTCTTCCTAACCTCAAAGGTCAGCTAATCCCTTTGTAGCCTTACTTGCAAGCATTTCTTAACCTGCTCCTTTATCATACATGTTGCAAAGAATGGAATTGAAGGAAGAAGTTATCTAGTTTTATGAGGGTTTTTAGAAAATATAAGCAGGAGTTGGTAAGTTAAATTGTCTTTCAATAAAGTATTTAATATTTATAGCAGAGCACTTATGCAAGTGATAAAGCTGGCCCTTGAATAACATGTTGATTGTCTCAATACCTCGGATGGTATTATATGCGGTTGTGTTGCAAAGAATAAAATTGAAGGAAGAAGTTATAAAATTTTATGAGGTTTTTTAGAAAATATAAGCAGGGGTAGGTAAGTTAAATTGCCTTTCAACAAAGTATTTAATATTTATAGCAGAGCTCTTAAGTAAGTGATAAAGCTGCCCCTTGAATAACATATTGATTGTCTCAATCCCTCGAATGGTATTATAAGCTGTTTTATAACTATGATAACCCATAGCATCTTTGGTTTTCCATTTTA